>JACQUX010000010.1 GCA_016210045.1 Deltaproteobacteria bacterium
CCGCACGGTTGCCGCTGCGCGACCGCTTCACCCTTGGCACCCTCTTCACCCTCACCCCCGCCCCCATCGGCCCAGAAAAAGCGCCCCCGCCGAAGGCGGGTCCGCCTGCGGCGGAGACTGCCTCGCCACCTGGGCCCACCATCCCACCGCGTGTTTGAATTATTAGAGGAGGCAGATGGAGCCCGACGGTGCAGAAAATAGCATCCCACAATCCGGAAAGCGGAACACCTTCAGTACGCGTATGCGATGTCGCTGCTTGGAAAATCAAGCAGATACAATCGCGCCATTGTTGGCATGGGGCGTGCAATCGTCACTGATACGTAGCGTGAGTTATAGAACGGATGCAAATGAGTCTGCGCAATGCGGTATTGGTGCCGTGATTGCCTCGTGCAAGAGAAAAGAGGTCATACTATGGCAGTTACCACCTTTCCCTTTTCAGGGGTCTCTCGCGGCCAGACCCTGACCTTTCATGGCATCCGCCAGTGGAGAAAATTTCCTGCACATGTTGCTCCAGACTATCGACAGGTATTCCACGAAGCCTCTGCGCGTCATCCTTTTCAGACTGTTATTGCCTGTTATGACCAAGCCGTACCTGGAATCACTCGTTTTCTTGATCGCGTCACAACGGCGTTGCCAATGGCCCCCATTCTCATTCCGCTCAATGCGGGCGAACGACTGAAAACAATCGACAAGATCGCTGAACTGACACAGCAGGTTTCCAGTCATTATGTCGGCGGAAAAAGCCTGATGCTAGTGATCGGTGGTGGCACATTGTGTAATGCGGCTGGGTTTGTAGCTACGATGTGGCATGGCATGGAGCAAGTGGTGATTCCGACCAATTTCACAGCAATTGCCGATGTCGCGATCGGAAGTCTTCACATGGTGAATGTTGGTACACATAAAAATCGCTTACAGCTCTATGCTGACCCCTTGGCCGTTGTCTTGGACCCTGACTTTCTGACAACACTATCACCAGGAGAACGTCGCAATGGCCTAGCCGAAACCATCAAACACGGCGTTGCCCAGGACCAACAGCTGTTTGAAGCATTAGAAAGTCATGCAGCAGCTGGCACTGTCCTACAAGATGAGCCATTATTTGACTTTGCACTCCGCACCGCGCAACTCAAAGATGCACTAATGGCATCAGATCCTTTTGGGCAACAGACCCAAGACACATTATTGTATGGCCATGTCATTGCACACGCCGTCGAGTCTGCCACAGACTTCACCATGCCGCATGGTGAAGCCGTCTCCCTCGGATTGCTCGGGGAGCTTGCATTTTTTCATGGGCCGGCTGCCGCCGTGTTGATACGGGTCAAAGCCTTACTACAACAAGTAGGTTTGCCCACAACATTACCATTCTCACTACCCGTCGCGCAGATTCTGCATCACCTAGAGCATGCCATGACCCCACAAGGGACGCTGGTGATTCCACGCGTGCAACATTTGGGCTCTTTGGATGTACAATCGGAGCAACACTCAGCGGAGTTTCAGCGGGCCGCAGTGTTACAGGCACTGCACGTGTTGGTCCCATAGAATGCACACTTATGTTCTGTCGCCATCTTCGATTATTGTGCATGCACTTACTACGTACCATCGTAGGGTGCTTCATGCTTTTGGGATGTCAGCACAAAGCGCAGACCCAACAGATGACATTCCTCGTATTGCCACGCACGTTAAGTAATGATTTTCACGCATCGCTCGTGGCGGGCGTCAAGGCCGAGGCCCTTGGGCAACAGATTGCTCTGGATATTCAGCCGACTCCCACAGAGGACGATTACGCATTTCAGATACGACAATTGCAAATCACCGGTAGCAAGCCAGCAGTCCAAGGGGTCATCATTGAACCTGGTCATTCTGCGAACCTCTTGTTTACGCTTCAACAATTCGATCAGCGTGGGATCCCATTCATCGTTGTTGATAACCCGTTGGCATTTCCCAATGATTACACGTTGAAACATTATTGTGGATTCGTCGGAACAGACAATCAGCGCTGAGGAGCATTGGCAGCGGAATACGTTGGCAAGACCGTGCGACAGGGCAAGGTGTTATTGATCCGTGGGATTATGTCTCAACTCACCAGTCAAGATCGAGAGCTGGGGTTTCTTACCGCCATCAGAAAATATCCGGCTATTCATATTGAACAAATCATCGAAGGACAATGGAGTACGCAGAATACAATAGAAGCACTTCAGCAATTGTCGCGGGTACAGCTAGGTCAATTTCAGGCCGTGTTCGCCTATAACGATCTGATGGCCCTTGGCGCAGCAACCAGTTTTCAAAAATATGCGCTCCGCCCACTTATTGTTGGTTATGATGGTATTCTTGAAGCGCAATCCGCAATTCTTGCCGGCGATATTGACGCGACGGTGACACAAGATCCCGGTGAAATGGGACGTCGTGCAGTTCTCAGATTGCGCCAGTGCATTGAACAACAAGTGTTTCATGGCGATACCGACCTCACCCATGCTTCGCTGCTTCTTGCTGTGCGCACTTTAACTGCGGTATCGAGCTATGGCCAGGAATAATCAGCGACAACTAGGGCACAAAACGATCGCCCGCCACTACATCGAAACATTTTCTGTCAGTCTCTTGATCATGATATCCCTCAGCATCATGCTCGTTACGAAAGATAGAGCTGCATATCGTGCAGACTTGATCGGTAAACAAGCCGCCAATTTGGCAAATTCCACGTCTGCGTATTACTCGTATGTCATTTCGATTCTCCTCCGCGGAGAACTCAATGCACAACAAAAACTTTTGACACAGCTTGGCATTGAAGAGAGACTGCTGCGAGTAACGCTGCTCAAACCAAATTCTGAAAGCATGGCTCTGCTTGATCGTTGCCATACGCATCAGCAACGCATCGAATCCGATATCGGCAACATCCCCAGCTGTTATTTTCTAGAGCAGAATGAGATCAATGTCATTCAGGAGCTGCTTTCTGGATCCCGCACCATAGGATATTTACTCAAACAGCAACCACCCGTGCCCCTCCCATCGTGGAGTTACGCCCTACAAAGACCAGTGTTGCTATTATGGCTCATTTCAATTCTGGTGTTTGGTATCTATTACATGTGGCAGCTTCACACGCATTTGGTCAAACCATTGGCCTTTCTCGCCAGTAGAGCAAAACAGCTGATGCTACAGGATGTAGCGGGCTACAAACTTTCTGAAGTCAATCAACTGGCAAATGCCCTCGCACATGCCCATCAGGAATTGGTCGCACAGTCTCAGCGCGCAATCATTGGAGATGTGGCCGCCCAAGTCGCGCACGATATTCGCTCGCCGTTGACGGCGTTGCGGGTGGTGGCGGGACATTTGGCGGAGGTGGGGGAAGAGAAACGGGTGATGATTCGGAATGCGGTGCAGCGGATTGAGGACATCGCCAACGACTTGGCGGGGAAGAAGGGACCGGCGACGACCGTGGGAACGGCGCCGGAGCCGGAAGGGGTGTCGGTGCAACTCCTCTCCAGCTTGATCGAGCCGCTGATCTCGGAAAAGCGGATTCAATCTCGATCGCGGTTAGGGATCGAGATCCAGTGCACGCTGGATGCCTCCGCGTATGGGCTCTTCGCACGCGTGCAACCGGTCGAGTGCAAGCGGCTGCTCTCGAACGTGATCAACAACGCGGTCGAGGCAATGGATGGCACGGGCACGGTGACGGTCACATTGGGGCAGGCCGATGACGCCTCGCAGATCGTCGTGGCGGACACGGGCCACGGGATTGCGCCCGACGTGGTGCCGCGGCTGATGCAGCGCGGGGCCACGTTCGGCAAGGCCGGGGGGTCGGGGCTGGGGCTGTTTCATGCGCGGACAACGGTCGAGGCATGGGGTGGCACGTTGGCGTTGGCCTCGACCGTGGGGATCGGCACGACAGTCACCGTGACATTGCCGCCGGCCGAGGCGCCCGGCTGGTTCGTCCCGCGCGTCGTCATCGCGCCACACAGTGGGATCGTCGTCGTCGATGACGACGCGTCGATTCATCACCTCTGGGACGAACGCTTCGCGCCGTTAGCGCTGGCGCAGCACTCTATCCAAGTACAGCACTTCTCCTCCGGCACCGAGGCCCAGGCATGGTGCCGAGCGCAACCACTGGATGTGATGCTGCTGCTCTGTGACTACGAACTGATCGGCGAACCGAGTAATGGGCTGGACCTGATTCAGACGCTCGGCCTTGCCGCACGCGCCATCTTGGTCACGAGTCATTATGACGAACCCGCGCTCCAGGCACGTTGCGCCGCCCTCGGCGTGCGCTTGATCCCCAAGGGTCTGGCGGGGCTGGTGCCAATCGCCGTGGCCGCGCTGCCGCCACCGGCGGATCCCCCTTCGGCGGCGGTCGCAGCAGAGACCGCGTCTCCAAATCCCGCGCCCGCGCCAACTCCGCAATCTAGCGCCGGTTCGTCTATCGACTTTCAGCATGGCCTGCTGACAGCAGGCCATGCGGCGGGCGCGCCAGCACCGACCGCGGCGGTACCCGCCCTGCCGCCGCCGACGAACGACTCGGCCACTTCCGCCGAAGGCGGATCCGCCAACGGCGGAGGCGCGCACGTCCTGGTGATCGACGACGACACCGGCATTCAGTTCGCGTGGGAGGCGGAGCAGCAGCGGTTGGGGATTGGGCAATTGGCGATCTATCCGTCGATGGAGGCGTGCGAAGCGGCGCAACCGGCCTACGCCCACTTCGACTTCGCGTTCGTCGACAAAAATATCCCCAGCAGCACCTGGCAGATCGCACAGGTGATCACGCATCTGAAATCCGCCGGCGTGAAGCGCGTGATCCTGGCAACCGGCGAAAATCAAATCCACACCCCCGACGACCCCGTCTGGACGCTCGCCGACGGCATCGAGCCGCTGAAAGTGCCGGAGGTGTTACCGAGTTGACGTGGGAACGGCGGGCGCGGCTGGGGAAAGATGGGCTTCGAGTGCTGCGAAGAGTTGCTGCTCTTGGGGATTTTGACGGTAGGGGCGGGCGCGGTCCAGCCAGTGGCGGGCGGTCGGGTGGTCACGTTGGTCCAGTGCCACTTCGGCGCGGGTGGTGGCGATGCTGAAGCGATACGGGGCACTGGCGGGCGCTGCGGTGACCCAGTCCCAGACCTGTTCGAGCGTCCGCGCTGCGCCGGCCCAGTCGCCCTGGCGGCGCTGGCACTCGCCGAGCAAGTGATACACCGCAAACCGTTGGGCCTGAATCCCCTCCGTCGCGGAGGCCCGTTCCACCTGAATTTGCAAGCTCCGCAACAAACTGGCCGCTGCCGCGACGGCGCCTTCCAACAAGTGCACGCGCGCGACATTTACGGACATCCCCACGAGGCGCGGAACGTCATCCAATCGATAACAATACGGGAGGCCGCGCTCGTACGCGACCCGCGCAGCGGCATAATCCGCCGCGTCCATCCAGAGATTGCCGAGGCCATTATAGGTCGTCGCGAGGAGCCGCACGTCTTGCAGTTCTTTCGCAATGCCCAGCGCGGTTTCCAAACATGCGCGCGCGGGCGCGAACCGTTCGCATGCGCGATGAATCTCGCCCAAGTAGTAGAGCCGATGCGCCCGTCGCCAGTCTGCATGCGGCGCGGCATTCCACTGGGCCAGTTCCGCTTCAAAGTGGGCTTGGGCGGCGGCGAACTCGCGTTGTTGGAAGAGACATTGTCCCAATTCATTGTTGGTGACGCGGGCGCGGGCTGGGTGGGGTAACGCGGCAGCGGCTTGGAGGGTCTGTTCAAAACAGGTGCGGGCGGCGCTCACGTCTTGGCGATACAATGCGCACAACGCCAAGTCGTTGCGCAGGCGCAGGTCCCAGACGGGGTCGGGGAGCGGTGGCTGCGCGCGGCAGGCGGTCAGCGCGGTGGTGAAGGCGTGCTCGGCTTCGGCGATGTGGCCTTCGCGGAGATGGAGGCGGCCGAGCCATTCGTGGGCTTCTAATTCGTGGCTGGTGGCTCTAGGCTGGGGAGTGGCATCGTTCTCCTTCGTCCTGCCCCCCACCCAAAACCAAACCCCAACAGGGAGAGGGGACTGGCTAGTAGCTGGGGGCTGGTGACTGGGGAAAAACGAGAGTAACGCCTCTACCGCGCTGCGGCCTTCGGGGCAGCGGTCGGCGTGGAGGCAGAGGCGCGCGAGCGTGAACGTGAGAGGGACGCGCGGTGCGGACGGGAGCGCGGGATCGGTGAGACGCGTTTGCAGCGCAGCGATCGCGCGGGCGGCGCGGCCTTGGTGTTGCTCTGCCAGCGCCCAGCGGACCAATGCGGCGTGCGAGTCGGGGGCGTCGCTCTGCGCGGTGTATCGATCGACGAGCGATTCTGCGGCGCCGGTGGTGCGGAGATATTCGGCGATGATCCGCTGTTGTTCGCGACGGGCTGCCGCGGGGATGAGGGCATGGATCGCGGTCTGGACGCCGACATCGGCGAGGTGATACGTGCCGGTGGTGGGATCGGCGTGAACGAGTTGCAATCCGACTAGGCCGTGCAGCGTCGCGTGCCACGCGGCGGGCGAGTCGCCCGCTATCGCGTGCAACGCGGTCAGGTCGATCGGTTCACCCCAGGCCGCCAACCACGCCACGGCGTCGCGCCACTGCGGCGGCAAGCTCTCCAACGTCGCGCGCCGTTCGTCCTGCAGTCGCTCCGGGACGGGCAATGTCGCCACGTCGATCGTGATGTCGGCGAACTGGGACTCGCCCCAGGCCCCGCTCGCGTCGACTAAATAGCCTTGCGCGAGCAACGTCCGCACAGCGTGCGCCACCAGGCCGGGATGACCGCCCGTTTGATGCATGAGGCGTTGCGCCAAATCCGCGCGCGGGACGGGATCGAGCGGCACGACGGCGCTGAGATAGTCGGCGAGTTCCAGTTCAGTGAACGGTTGCAGGGCGGACACCAGCGCCACGGATGACAGCTCCGGGGGACAGTGCACGGCACTCGCCACGACCCGCACATGGGGCAATGCGCCGGCCAGCACGAGTTCGAAGAGCGCACGCAACACCGGACGGAGACTCGGGTCCGCGGAGGGTGCGAGGCAGGCGTCCAGGTCATCGATTAGCAACACGACGGGACTGTTGCCGCCGACTAAACAGGCCGTGACCTGTTCCACCCACCACGCCAATTCCCCGTCGGCCGGCCCCGCCAACGCGAGGACGCGGCACTCGGCCAGCGCCGCTTCGTAGCGCGCCCAGCGGAGTACCGTCGATTTGCCCATCGCGGCACCGCCGGTGAGACAGCACACCCCAGCCGGCTGTTGAAGCACGGATGCCACCGCCGCCTTGGCCGCCGCCTGCCCCACCACCAGCGCCCCGGCCGGGGCATAGGCAACGCGCGTCGCTTCCGCCTCGACCGGATACGCCGCCGGCGACAAGAGTTGCAGTTCGCGCAGTGCATGCGCGGCGCTGGCGTAGCGATCGGTCGGGCGTTTTTCCAGCAGGCGTTTGACGAACGCATTGATGTACTGTGGTGCAGTGGGCGCTTGCTCGGTGAGCGGCGGAGGAATCAGGCGGAGTTGTCGTTCCCACGTCTCTTTTTGGTGTGGGCCGCGGAACGGATTGGCGCGCGTCACACACATAGAGAACGCGATCCCGAGCGCGTAGAGATCGGCGCGGCCATCCGCCGGTTCCGCCAAGACCAACTCCGGCGCCATGAAACTCGGGGTCCCCGTCTTTTCCATGATTGGGCGCAACGCGGCTAATCCGAAGTCGATGACTTTCAAATGGAGCACGCCGTGCGCGTCCGGGGCGACGAGCAAATTGGCCGGTTTGATGTCGAAGTGATGGATGCCGTGCGCGTGGAGATAGGCCAACGCCCGCAACGCCTCGACCAGCAAGGCTTCGATGACCGGATAGGGTTGATGCGCGGTGGCGTCCATCATCGATTGGCCAAACACCCGCTCCGCGACCAACGCGTACCCCACGTCCGGTTCGTGGCCGAAGTCGAGCACGCGATTGATATGCGGATGCGCGAGCCGGGTGAGGATCGCAAATTCGTCTTTGAACTGGGCAATCTGCTTCGGCGTACCGGTGATCGCGGAGAGGAATTTGATGGCGACGGACGTCTGCGTGGCGTGGTCGAGCGCGGCCCACACCTCGCCGAAGCCGCCGTGCCCGAGGCCTTCCGTTAATTGATACCGGCCGAGGGCCACCAGACCGGCGTGCAAAATGGGACCGCGCATCTCCCCCACTCCCCTATTGATGCTCCCAACACTATACCCGAGCCCTGTTCGGAATTGGAAGGGATTCTGGGGGCACATCTCACACATCGTTTCTAGTCGCAGGGGCGGGTCCTGCCGCCACCGCCGAAGGCGGATCCGCCTGTGGCGGAGGCGGGTCCCTCCAGTTCACCAGTGGGGCGCGGTGCTCCTCTTCGTCGCACCGCGATCGCCAACTACCGCGGGCCATGGCTCCGCTCAAGCGAAGCCGCCCTTGCGCGCTGCTCGCTGACACCTTCCAGGTCCGTAAGAGCCGGCATTGCCGACGCTGCGCGGCTGCAAGGAACGGCTTTGCCGGTCCGCGCAGTCCGCCATAGGCGGACGGAGTGTAACGCTGGAGGCCTTCCGCCGACGTCACCCGCGGAGCGGGGCAGGCGCTTCGGCATTAATGAGACGGGCGATAGTAGAGCATTCAGATTGCAACACGTGGTCCCGGCGGGGGCGAGGATGCGCGCGTGGCACCTCGATGACGCCGCGCTAGCGTACCCGGGCGCCCCCCGGCCCGTGCCCCCGTGCAGACGTGCAACGACACTACAAGATCTCACATCTCCGCCGCTGTGAAAAACCCGCTTGCCCCGCGCCCCGCTTCTTGGCTATGTCAGGAGGCGCGCACCAGCAGTCAACGCGCCGCAGCGATAGCAGAGGCCTGGCGCGCGGTAGCAATGACCGCCATGCAACCGAGCAGGGCGCATGGCGCACCGAAGGAGGCGGCATGACGCGGACGGAACTCCCCGCAGAGATACATCGCGAGGCACATCGGTTGCGCAGTGTCATTACCACGCTGATGGCCGCCACGCGGCGCCTCGGCGAAGCACCATCCGACACGTTGGAGCGCGCCAAGCAGCACGCCAAAGTACAATTCCAATATCTCACCGCATTGGCCGATAAAATGGATACCTGGAGCCAAACCGTCACCGCACCGCGTACGCCGCAGCGCAAGCGGTTGGGAGCGAGTCCGAAGCTCATCGCGCCACAACCACTGCCATAACGGGCGAGATATGCAGTTTGCATGCGGGTACTGCACAAATATTTATTCAATACGTTGTTTACTACGAGCATTCCATTACGCGCCATCTGGCCGCGTGGTGCCGAGCGAAGCGATCACGCCGTCATGGCGGAAATGGAGCGATTTCCGCGCACTCGAATCATCATGCGCAACAGCCAGCGATCAGTGCCATCATAGCGCGCAGGAAACCCTTCGCGGGCATGCACCGTATGCCCATTCGGAATGATCAACGCACACCCCGGCGTTTCATGTTCAGTGTGCCACACTAAAGCTGATCGCGAGCTCGCGACTTTCAGCATGGCCTGCTGGCAGCAGGCCATGCGGCTCCAACCCCAGCCACCAGTCTTGGCTCTGTCTGGGCGTGCGCTCACCAGCAATCAGCGCGCCGGAGCGACCAAGCGGGACTGCGCCGCTCGGCACGTGATGGGTCACCTCTAAACAAAGACGCGGCCATTCCCTTGTACTCATGTCATCGCCAGCGGTCTTGTCTCCACGAACTAGAGCCGTTGCCACTGCAACAACTCACGCCGCCTGCAGTCGCTTCAAGCCGTCTGCGATCAGCAAACGCATGAGCACTTGATACGGCACACCACGCTTGTCGGCGAAGGCTTTGAGTTCGTCGAGCAACTCTTCTTCGAGTGCCACACTTGTCGGTTTGCGACGACTCCCTTTCAACCGACTCATGCCGGCAATGATCGCCTGTGGATCGAAGGCAATCCGGTCATAGTGTCTCGATCGCTTGGCGAATTTCTTCATAGGCTTTCTTTTCTTTACGACTTGCGAGCCGCGCACTGATGAGTCTGACGCGCCCATCGCGTAATGCAAACACGACCGACAGCATGCGACCTGCGTGGGATGGGCCAATGAGGCAAAACCGCTCTTCATCCACGGTGGAAACAATCTGCCGCCCCAACGGTACCGCTCATTTCAACGAGACGAGAGATTCCATTGCCTCAGTGGTCACACCATGTTTGGTGACACTCTTCGTGGCATTTCCACGATCCCATTCAAACTCGAACGACTCGGCTTGCAGATACCAATACGCGAGCCAGAGGATGAATTGGAATTGGCCATGCATGACAATACAATACACTATACTACAGTGTATTGTTAAAGATGGAATCCCCCTGTCGATCTACGCCGACAGGCATTCGCTCTTCTGCATCGAGAGAGAATCGACCAGGGACTCAACCCGGACAGTGTCTTATTTCACATCTCCGCCGCTGTGAAAAACCCGCTTGCCCCGCGCCCCGCTGCTTGGCTATGTCAGGAGTGCGCGCCCAGCAGTCAACGCGCCGAAGCGATAGCAGAGGCATGGCGCGCGGTAGCAATGACCGCACTGCAACCGAGCAGGGCGCCTGGCGCACCGAAGGAGGGGGCATGACACGGACGGAACTCCCCGCAGAGATGCATCGCGAGGCGCATCGGTTGCGCAGTGTCATTACAATACTCATGGCCGTGACGCGACGACTGGGCGAGGCCCCTTCCGACATCTTGGAACGATCCCAACAAAACGCCAACGTACAGTTTCAATATCTCACCGAGTTGGCCAATAAGATGGACGCCTGGACACAAACCGTTGCCGCGCCCCGTGCACCACAGCGGAAGCGGCAGGGAACCGGCAACAGCTAGTCCTCCAGCAACCACTGCCATAACGGGCGATAGCGGATGGTCTGCTTGCGGACTCGTTCTGCACTGACGTGTTGCCATGTTAGAATGAGCAAGTCTTTGCACGCCACTTCGTCCCCAGCCTTCAGGAGCGCGCGGACTTCTCGCTGCCGCGTCTTGTCGTCGTCGACCGTTGCCGCGACCTGAATCAGCACACGCGGGCGCAACGCCGCCTTCACGACGAAGTCGACTTCCTTCCCATCTCGCGTCTTGAAGGTAAAAAAATCCTGCTGTCGTCGCAACAGTTCGATGGCCACGGCATTTTCCAGATACCGGCCAAAATCCGGTGTCACGGCGAATTTCACGGCATCGACCAGCCCCGTATCGATGCCGTAAATCTTCCGCGCACTCTTGAGGATCGTCTTCAGCGAAGTGGCATAGCGCGCCACTGGAAAAAGGAGAAAGGCCTCTGCCAAATAGAGGAGGTAATTCTCCACAGTGTGGACACTGCGAAAATCGCACAAATGCTTCAAACGCGTGGCGGTAAATTCATTGGCGTGGTTCGTCAGCAGATACGTCCCAAGATCCGCTAATTTCTTCGCATAGCGCACATGATACCGCTTCACGATATCTTTGAACAAGACACTCTCGAACAGCGTCGTGAGATAGCCGCGGCGCTCCACCGCTTTGACGACCACTTCCGGAAAGCCGCCGTTCTGGAGATACTCGCGCAAGTGCCGCAGGATCTGGCCGTCGACTTCCGGCGTGGCACTGGCCGGATCGTAGGTCACAGCGCGGGCCCGGAGATATTCGGCAAACGAAAATGGCAGCAGCTGAAAGGACTGATGGCGCCCGGTCAGATGCGTGGCGAGTTCGCGACTGAGGAGCCGCGAGTTGGAACCCGTCAGGACCAAGCGCACTCCACGCCGTTGGAGACGATTGACGAAGAGTTCCCAGTTCGGCAGATTCTGGATCTCGTCAAAAAAATAGACCGACGCGTCGCCATACACGTCATGGATCGCGGCCAACAAATGATCGTTGTTGGTCTGCCCGAGCAGTCGCTCATCGTCGAAATTGAGATAGGCGACGTTGGGCACATCCCGAAGGAGTTGCCACGCAAAGACCGATTTGCCGGCCCGGCGGGGGCCGATAATCACCTTGATCAGGTCGTTGCGAAGACCAGCGCGTGCAACCTTGACGCCATCGCGGGCAATATATGGGGCTTTCATCAGGGCATCACGCTCGTGGCGATGGGCCAGCACGATCTCTCGCATGTGCAGTTTGTATCATGTACTGCACAAAAATTCAATTATTTGTGCAGTACGGTGTAAATAGTGCCATCCCAGGGCGGGCGGCACGCGCACAATCTGATGGCCTTTCTATCATCGGGACCTATTGCACGGCGGCATTTCAGATCGCATTTCCATGGTTGGTGTGGTTTAGAGAGCGCACATGACGCTCGCGTCGCGCTATGGTTATTGGCTCACGTTGATGTTGGTCGGGCTGGCTGCGGCCGCGTGTCAGCGTTCGCCGGATCTCAACGCCGCGATCCGGCAACTGGTCGACCCGTTGCTGGCGCAACAATTGGTGACGGGGATGGCGATCGGCGTGCAGCACGATGGGCGCGAGTTCGTGGTCACGGTTGGGACGAGCGGGCGCGGGCCGGGCGACGCGATCGATGCGGACACGGTGTTTGAAATCGGGTCGTTGACGAAGCCGTATACGGCGTTGGCCGTGACGCTGCTTGCGGGACGACGCGAAATGCTGTGGGAGCAGCCGGCGCAACAATTTCTGCCGTCGGGACTGGCGCTCCCCTCGCATCAGCAAGGAGACATCACGCTGCGGCATCTCGCCACGCATACGGCCGGACTACCACGCGTGCCGACCAATGTAGCGCCGCAATCGTGGGGCGATCCGTATCGGGAGTATGATCTCGCGGCATTGCAACAATTGCTCAACGGCCTCACGCTCTCGACAATTCCTGGCCAACATTACACATACAGCAATCTCGGATATGACCTGTTGGGTCTGGCATTAGCGCAGGTCACGCAGCAAAGTTACGAAGCGGCTATGATGCGCTTAGGCGCCATCACCGAGACGCAATCGCCCAACTTCACGCTCGCGTGCGAAGGCGAAGCCGTCGGACTCGGCTGGCATCGCACCGCGCATGGGGAGTGGTGGCAGAACGGCGAAACCGGCGGTTTTGCCGCATTCATGGGTTTTGCACCGGCACGCGGGAGCGGGGTCGTGGTCTTGTCGAACACGGCGTCGCCGTTGATCACGATGTTAGGCCGCCGGATTCTACAACTGCTGCGCGGCGAAGTCGTAACGCCTCTTGTTCTGTCAACGACCATGGCAGTGCCGGACGAAACGCTGGATCGCTACGTTGGGCTGTATCAATATCAGGAGGAACACGCGGTGCGGCCATTCGTCGTGCAACGCGACGGCTCGGTCCTCAGCGCCCGCGTCGGCGACTATCCGCCGTTCCGATTGTACCCGACGGCAGCGCACCAATTCATGGATCGGACCACGTGGACGACTACGACGTTTCTACTCGACACCGCAGGTCGCGTGACGCACGCCGCCGCGGAGGATGGGACGCAATATCCGCGCGTGGAGTGAGTGCGCGCGACAGCGGAACAAGCAGTGATCAGCAGACCGGTTTGCCCCCCTGCACGTACAAAATTCCGAACTTCCGTTGTGCCAATAATCGGACCCGTTTCCCCCGAGACGGTGTGAATACGCCTAACTCGGCATTGTGCGGGCTGATTATCCTCGGACACCCGTTGGCATCAGTCTTGCTTTCACGGTGCTGTACAGAGAGCGCTAGAAACTCTGTCAGGAGGTTACAATGGAAAAGGGAAACGATATTGGCCTATCTCCTCAGGCAGTATTGGAAGAGCGAGCGGCCATTTGGAATTTTTTCAAAGAAGTCCGACACAAGAGCATTCTTCTGGTCGAGGGCACGCATTCGCAAGAAAACCTACGATATAAAAAGGAGTCGCCGGATGCAGGGCGCGGAATCCTCTCCATCGCAAAGACGCTCAAGGAATTGGGGTTACGATATTCGCTGATAGAATCTACCGATCCGGAATTGGATCGGGCGATCACACAATCCGATGTCGTTTTTATCTATGCGCATGGGGAATATGGTGAAGATGGACGTTTACAAGGATGGCTTGATTACAAAGGCATTGCCTATATAGGTCCCGGCGTCTTTGGTAGCGCTCTTTGCTGCGACAAATTGAAATTCAAATATGCTGTAAAAGGCGACAACTTAAATACTCCGTTGTTTATGGAAATACCGACTTCGAGTACGATGAATGACTTGGTTGCCGAAATAAATAAAAGGCTTTATTTCCCCATTATGGCCAAGCTCCGCCCCGGAGGCAGCAGCATCGGCATTACTTTTCTTGAGGACGAGAGCACACTGCAAGAATGGATTCAAAACACTCCACCCCATGAACTGCCACACTATTTTTTTGAACAATATATTGCCGGGCGCTTTGTGACAGTCGGCCTCATCAAGATGGCTGCGGGGCTCATCACGCTGCCCCCTTTGGAAGTTAAATCAGGGACACGTTATTACGATGAACAAGTGAAACTTGGAGCACATGCCGATTCTGCACCTCCTGAATACTTTGTGCCGGCGCCTCTTGATGAGATAACCCTGAAAAAAGTTGCCGATATCGCTCAAAAAGCTTTTCTCGTTGCAGAATGTGACGTTTTAGGGCGCGTGGACCTGATGATCGACAACAGTGGAGAACCACACTTACTTGAAATCAATACGATTCCCGGCGTCGCACCAAACAGTAACTTCACCAATGCCTTCCAAAGCGTGGGGTTCTCATATGCCGAATTAGTGCTCTCCGTTTTGCGGACGGCTTTCTTAAAGGGCGCCACACATGAAATCAGAGCAGACGGTGAAATATATCAGTCAGCACTGGCATAAAAGCATTCGCGCTCGTGAGCTTTCAAATTACTCAGATGTTTTTTTGCAACACTGGTCGGAACGGTCCTGTGGTTTGGCTTGCGCCTCGATGATTATCAGATATTTCACTGCATTGCGACCTACCATCTTCGAGCTCTTTCACAAAGCCATGAGACACAACGCGTACAGCGAAAAGGGGTGGATTCACTGCAAGCTGGCCGTACTGTTACAGGAGTATGGTATCCAAGCCCAACCGGCTGCAGCAGCGCGCGATGATATCCTGAAAACACTGAACGACGGCAAAGTGTACATTGCGTCTGTCTCATATATGTTCCCCGTAAATGGGCCACGCGGCGGACATCTTGTCTTGGTCACTAGAGGGATCGATGTTCAAGGAAAGAAGTATTTTACACTATACGATCCATCAAAATGGGGAGAGAAAAGACGACGGATCAGCGTTGACCGGTTTATGTTGAGCTACAGCGGACGCGGTATTTTTGCATGGGACACACTATGAATTTCTCCACGACGAGCCTTCGGTTATTACTGAACACGCTTATCGTTTCCTCGGCATCATTTATGATCAATCCTCTGCTGGTCATAGGAGGGAGTGGCGCATTTCATACCAGTTACGCTCATCTCAGCACCGTGTTGGTGATCGCACTGGTCGCCGGCAACATCACGGCACTTGTGGCAACCACTTTTTTTACAACTCTGAATTACTATATCTGGCTGCGTCTTGCCATGTTCGGCTTGTTCGGGTCCGCAACACTAATGGCGGTCAGCGTATATCGCGGAGACCAATTTGGTTATTGGCTGTTTTGCATCGCTTTAGTGCTGTTGAGGATTTTTATGGCGACCGCCACGACCTTAACAAGAGTCATGCACACGATAACAAATTTGCACCATTCAGATTGTTCCCGGTTGTTCGCCCGTGCTTCCAGTTTTTTTGGGATCGGATCTGCAATCGGTCCGGTTATTGGGAGCTATGTTTATAGCGATGTCAATTTCTTCTCCGTCTTGGCGTTATCCGCACTTTTCTTTCTCGTTGGCTCTATTGCCATCGCTTCGGCACAAACAATAATAAGAGAGGATTTAAGTAAAGCATCTTTGCAACAAACTGAATTCAAACAATCGCCAGCTCTGAAAAAAATCTTTTCGTTATCCCGCAACGCTGTTTTCACAATCTTCGTTTCGATCTTGTTTTTTGTTCTCCTGGGACAATCTTTTGGTTTTATTCCAGTCCTTCTGAAAGAGTTGGGACATGTCGAATGGATCGGCACTTTCTTTTCCATTAACGCAGCTTTATTAATTGTGTTGTCCGAGCCTGTAGCGCTCTTTCTCAACAAGACTGCGCTGAAACAAACACATAAAATGATTCTCGGTCTTGCGCTGATGGTGCTAGCACTGTCTCTGTTCTCATTGACTAGCACGACCTTGTTTTGGCTGGTTATCATCACGTTGCTCTATTCTCTGGCAGAAATCATTTTTCAAACATACGCGATGGAGTTGATACGCCGCAATGAATCCCAATGGAAGATTCCGGCCACTGTGTCAGCATATACATTTTTTACTTCGGCGGTCGGTGTGGGATTGGGTCAGTACATTGGCTTGGTCTGCTACACTCATATCGGCGTGCGCTATTTATGGTCGGTGTGGTTTATTTTTGGAGTGGTTGCCCTATTTGGGCTATATAAGGTTTCCGAAGTGATGCAGTCGCAGGAGAAAACACCTGCGTCGGTTGGCGCCTAAAAAGAGATCTCCATGATGCCAAAAATATTAATTGTTTGCCCCCTTACTGAAAATGCAATTCGGCGCTATGTCGCTGCAGCAAAAAAATTGTCTCTTTCCCCAGTGCTGATTGTTCTCGTTGGCGAAACAGTGGCGGCCGATATTCTAAATTCAGCATCGGTGATGTACATTGAGAAATTGACCAATTCCCCTCTTGAATTGGTTGAACAATGCAGAAACTTGGCAATCAAGGCTGTCATTGCCGGAGGCGAATTTTCAGTGGCGGCGACGGAATTTCTTGCATCACAACTTGGCTTGATACGTTGCATGAAAGGCCGTCCCGATGTTTTGAGAAATAAATATACCATGCGCATGGCTTTTCAACGGGAGGGGGTTGATCAACCCGCTCTGCTTGGCGTCGCCGGCAATATGAGTGAGGTCGACGAGGTTGTTAGGAAAATCACTTCATACCCTATCATCACAAAACCAGCTGACATGGCAGGTTCATGGTTTGTTTCACTGAATATGACTCCTGAAGAAATCCCTGCCAATACAAAGCCTATTTTTGAATACAAAACATCAAAAGTAACAGGACTTGAGTTTGCTGGATTGTGCGTCTTTGAGGAGTTTTTTGAGGGCGATGAGTATAGCGCTGAAGTGATCGTTTTTGAGTCCCGAATATTGGCGATGTATTTCAACAAGAAGCTACTTTCTCAACTCCCATATTTTGATGAAATCGGCCACATTTGTGGAATAGCGCTTTCCGATCCTCTGAGAAACCGGCTGCAAAAAAACATCCGGGGTGTGCTACGAGCGGCAGACGTGCATAACGGAATCCTCCATGTCGAATTCAAACTGAAAGATGATAAAATGGTTATTATAGAAGTCGGTTGCCGCATAGCCGGCGATAAAATCTCGAATTTGGTCGAGTTGAAATATGGAGTCAATCTTGAGGAATGCATGATTCTTATCAAATCCGGAGTAGAGCCCCAGTTGCCGACTGCGAGCAATGAGTACCTTTACGGGATACGTTTTTTGTTTGGTGATGACAAACCAATCTCCTCAGCAAATGTACAGATTGTGGAGAACGCAATGGAGCACGGCAATCTCGGAACGCACAATTTGCAACGCACCCATATTTCCAACAGAATCGGTTATCAAATATGCAAATCGCGACATTATGATGAATTGGCGACAACAATATCTTCACTAGGGCGTGTGGACATTTGAAAGGTTGTCATTCTGCTGCGCCGCCGGAATGAATTGCCCAACGAGATCACACGGCGACGAGATCACGCTTCCGCAGTGCGGCGCGGGCGATTAGGGCGGCGGGGCTTCGTCGACCCGCGGGGCTAGCGCCACAGGCGCGCTGAGGGGGAGGCTCCAACGGCTTTGCCGTTGGAGGGGGCGACGCTAGCCCCTGATTGATGCCACACTTGCAACGGCGTCACGGCGGGGATTGAATTATCAACGGTGGCGGTCAGTGCAGTCACGGCGGCGCGGGCGGCGGCAATCGTGGTGAAATATGGGAGCCCGAGTTCGATCGTGGTGCGGCGGATGGAAAAGGAATCGGCGAGCACGGTCGGCACGTTGACGGTGGTGTTGATCACCATCGCGATCTCCCCTTCCCGCAAGGCATCGACAATGTGGGGCGAGCCTTCCGCGACTTTGCGCACGGTGCCAACGGCTAATCCGCGTTCCGCGCAGTAACGCGCGGTGCCGCCGGTCGCGACGATTTGGAATCCTGCGGCGAGCAGCTCTTTGCCGAGGTCCAGCGCGGCCGGTTTGTCGACGTCGCGCACACTCACGAAGACCGTGCCGGCGCGCGGGAGTCGATTCCCCGCTGCGGTCTGGGCCTTCAGGAAAGCGCCGGCGACGGTCGCGTCGATGCCCATCACTTCACCGGTGGAGCGCATCTCGGGACCGAGTTGCGGATCGACACCGGGGAATTTGAGGAACGGGAACACGGGCGACTTGACGCCGAAGTGGCTAATCGGCGGCATCGCCGGGCAGACGTCGCACAGCCGTTCGCCCAACATCAAGCGCGTGGCATATTGCGCGATCGGCCGCCCGACAACTTTAGCGACAAACGGGACGGTGCGCGAGGCGCGTGGATTCGCTTCCAACACGTAGACGGTTTCCCCTTGCACGGCGAATTGGATATTTAGCAAACCGACCACGTGGAGCGCGCACGCCAACGCGCGCGTCTGCGCCGCGATCCGTTCCATCACGGCGGGCGTTAATGAATACGGCGGGAGGACGCACGAGCTGTCGCCGGAGTGGACTCCCGCTTCTTCGATATGTTCCATCATGCCGACGATGGTCACATCGGTGCCGTCGCACAGCGCATCGACGTCCACTTCCACGGCGTTCTCGATGTAGCGATCGATCAGGACTGGATGTTCCGGCGCAACGGCGATCGCCTCGTGCCAATAGGTGCGCAGCGTGGCCGCGTCGGTGACGATCCGCATCGCGCGACCGCCCAACACGAACGACGGACGGACGAGCACGGGGAATCCGAGCCGCTCCGCGATGGTTTCGGCCTGCGCCAACGTGCGCGCGCTGCCGGCGGGCGGCTGCAGCAGGCCGAGTCGATGCAACAACGCGCTGAATTGGGCACGATCTTCGGCGCACTCGATCGCCTCCGGCGCGGTGCCGAGGATGGTCACGCCCGCCGCAACAAGCGGCTTCACCAGCTTCAGCGGTGTTTGTCCGCCGAATTGCACAATCACACCTTCTGGTTGCTCGCGCCGGATGATCGCTAAGGCGTCTTCGGGGGTGAGCGGTTCGAAATAGAGTCGGTCGGCCGTATCGTAGTCGGTACTCACCGTTTCCGGATTGCAGTTGATCATGATCGCTTCGACGCCTGCGGCGCGCAGCGCGAACACGGCTTGGACACAACAATAGTCGAATTCGATCCCTTGGCCGATGCGATTGGGGCCGGAGCCGAGGATGATGACTTTGCGCCGCGTAGTGGGGGGGCATTCCGTGACTAGTGACTGGTGGCTGGTGGCTGGTGCATCCCCTGCGCCGTCGTAGGTGGAATACAAATACGGCGTGTAGGCCTCGAATTCGGCGGCGCAGGTGTCGACGGTGCGATAGGTCGGTTGGAGCTGCGCGTGTTCCCGCGCCGCACGGACTGCCGCTTCGCTCACGCCGCAGATTTCGGCGATTTGGGAATCGGCGAAGCCGAGTCGTTTGGCCTGCGCCAGGCTCTCCGGCTGCAATCCGGTCCCGCGTAGACTTTCTTCCATTTCGATCAGCAAGCGCATTTGATAGAGGAACCACGGATCGACCTGCGTGTGTGCGGCGATCTCGTCGATGCCGAGTCCGCAGCGCAATGCCTCCGCGATCCACCACAAGCGATCGGGGCGCGGACTCCGCAACAATTCTCCGAATTGCGGCAACAACCGTTCGCCGTCACGGATGTGCGGATGGATCAGACCGCTGAAGCCCTGCTCCAACGAACGGATCGCTTTATGGAGCGATTCGGGAAACGTGCGGCCGATCGCCATCACTTCGCCCACCGATTTCATTTGGGTGGTTAACAGCGCATCGGTGGTGGGGAACTTTTCGAAGGTAAAGCGCGGGATTTTGGTGACGACGTAATCGATGACCGGTTCGAACGCGGCGGAGGTCTCGCGCGTGATGTCGTTGCGCAATTCGTCCAGGCGATAGCCGACCGCTAATTTCGCGGCGATCTTCGCGATCGGGTAGCCGGTCGCCTTCGAGGCCAGCGCGGAGGAACGCGACACACGCGGATTCATTTCGACCACGACCAGTGCGCCGTCGACCGGATTGACGGCGAATTGGACATTCGAACCGCCGGTCTCGACGCCGATCTCGCGCATGATCGCGATCGCCGCGTCGCGCATCCGTTGATATTCTTTGTCAGTCAAGGTCTGCGCGGGCGCGACGGTAATGCTGTCGCCGGTGTGCACGCCCATTGGGTCGAAGTTTTCAATCGAACAAATGATAACGACGTTGTCGGCGGTGTCGCGGACCACTTCGAGTTCGTATTCTTTCCATCCGAGCACGGAGGTCTCGAGCAGCACGCGATGCACTGGGCTTTGCGCGAGACCGAAGGCGACGGCGCGTTCGAATGCGTCGAGCGTATGTGCAATGCTGCCGCCGCTGCCGCCGAGCGTGAACGCGGGGCGGATGATCGCGGGCAGGCCGATGGTTTCCAGCGCGGTCCGGCCTTCGTCGGGCGTGCTGACGTAGACGCTCGCCGGGACGTCGAGGCCGATCCGCGCCATCGCTTCTTTAAACAGCAAGCGATCTTCCGCTTTGCGGATCGCGTCGACGTTGGCGCCGATCAGACGCACGCCGTACTGCTGCAATACGCCGGCGTCGTGCAGTGCGAGCGCCAAGTTGAGCGCCGTCTGTCCGCCCATCGTGGGGAGCAACGCGTCCGGGCGTTCCGCGGCAATGATTGCGGCAAGGTGTTCCACGGTCAACGGTTCGATGTAGGTGCGATCGGCGAATTCCGGATCGGTCATGATCGTGGCGGGATTGGAATTGACGAGGATGACTCGGTAGCCCTCTTCCTTCAGCGCCTTGCAGGCCTGCGTGCCGGAGTAATCGAACTCACACGCCTGCCCGATCACAATCGGCCCGGAGCCGATGAGGAGGATGGACGAGATGTCAGTGCGTTTTGGCATGTTTAATAAATTACGCACTCAGTAGTTGCACAAACTCCTCAAACAATCCGGCGGCGTCGTGGGGGCCGGGGCTGGCTTCGGGGTGGTATTGCACGGCGAAGAGCGGATCGCGGGTGGAACGGAACCCTTCGACCGTACCGTCGTTCAGATTCAGTTGCGTGACTTCGATGTCGGCCGGGAGCGTGTCTGGATCGACGGCGAAGCCGTGGTTCTGCGAGGTGATCAACACGCGGCCGCTGCGCAGATCGTGAACCGGCTGATTGGCACCGCGGTGACCGAATTTGAGTTTAAATGTTGTTGCGCCGAGCGCGCGCGCAACGAGCTGATGGCCGAGACAGATGCCGAACAGCGGCACGCGTCCGATCAGCGCGCGCAGTGTGGCGACCACGCCGTCGACTGCGGCCGGATCGCCGGGGCCGTTGGAGAGCAACACGCCTGCCGGGTGCCGCGCCAACACGTCGTCCGCGCTCGTGGTGGCCGGAACGACGTCGACCGCCACGCCACGATCGACCAGCATCCGCAAGATATTCCGTTTCGCGCCACAGTCGAAGACGACGACACGCGGCGTCTCCGCAGTGGGCGCCGGACGCGCCGTCATACGCCAGCTCGGTTCGTTCCAGCGATACGGCTTCGCGCACGTGACCGCGCTGACGAGCTCTTGCCCCGCCATCGACGGCAAGCGTTTGGCCAGTGCGACCAACGCGGCCGTGTCGTGAATGGTAGTGGAAATGATGCCCGGCATCGCGCCGGCGGTCCGCAAGCGACGCGTCAACGCGCGGGTGTCGATCCCTTCGATCGCGACCACGCCGTGGCGCTGCAAGTACTGATGCAGCGGTTGCGTGGAGCGCCAATTACTGGGGAACGGACAGTAGTCGCGCACGATGAAACCGCCCGCTTGCGGGACCAACGCCTCGACGTCGTCCGCATTCACGCCGACATTGCCGATATGCGGGCAGGTCATCGTGACGAGTTGGCCACGATACGATGGGTCGGTGAGAATTTCTTGGTAGCCGGTCAGCGCAGTATTAAAGACGACTTCTCCGGCAGCATCGGCCGCAGCGCCAAAGGAGCGTCCCGGAAAGATCGTGCCGTCGGCCAAGACTAACCATGCATCGACGTTCATGAGTAGACGATGTTCCCCTGCACGATGGTGTACAAGACTTTTCCCTTCAGCTTCCACCCTTCGAAGACCGAATTGCGGCTCTTGGAGCGGAACTCGGCGGCGTGGATGGTCGTCGGACGTTGCGGGTCGAAGATCGTGAGATCGGCGGCGTCGCCTATACCTAAGCGCCCGGCGGGCAGCGCCAAGATCCGCGCCGGGCCGACGGTGAAGAGTTCCACGAGCCGCGCAAGCGAGACGACGCGCTCTTCGACTAAGCGCAGACACACGGGCAGCGCGGTTTCCAGGCCCACGGTCCCGGGCGCTGCTTCTTCAATGGGAACGTCGCCTTTCACCGTGATATCGTGCGGCGCATGGTCGGTGGCGATGCAGTCGATCGTGCCGTCGCGCAACGCCCGGCGCAACACCGCGCGGTCACTGTCGGTGCGGAGCGGCGGATTGACACGAAAGACCGGATCGAAATCTTCCAACACGGCGTCGGTCAGGAAGAGATGATGCGGCGTAGCCTCGGCCGTGATTGGAACACGTTCTTCCTTGGCCGCGACAATGGCCGCGAGACCTGCGGCGCTACTCAGATGTTGAAAGTGGACGCGGCCGCCAGTTAAACGGGCCAGCGCGGCATCGCGGCGGATGATGATTTCTTCGGCCGCTGCCGGACGCCCGCGCAGACCTAAGCGGGCGGCGACTTCGCCTTCATGCGCCACGCCGCCGGCGCAGAGGCAACTCTCTTCGGCATGGACCAAGATCGGGAGATCGAAGTCGCGCGCATATTCGAGCGCGCGCCGCATCAGCAATGCGTTGTCGACATTGCGGCCGTCATCGGAAATGGCCACGACGCCTTCGGCCTTCAAGTCGCCGATATCGGCCAACGCTTGGCCTTCCAAACCGCGCGACAATGCCCCGACCGGATAGACGCGCACGGCAGCGTGCGTGGCGCGTTCGCGGATGTAGCGCGTGACCGCCGCACAATCGTTGACCGGCTTCGTGTTGGCCATGCACACGATGCTGGTAAAGCCGCCAGCCGCGGCGGCCGCAGCGCCGCTGGCGATGTCTTCTTTATATTCCTCGCCCGGGTCGCGCAGATGGGTATGGATGTCGATCCAGCCGGGCGTCACCACGGCACCGCGCGCATCGAGCACCGTGGCGCCGGCCGGGGCTTGGCGCGCAGTCGTCCATTCCGCAACCACGCCGTTACGGATCACGCAATTGATCCGTTGGTCCACCTTGCGCGCCGGATCGATCACTCGGCCATTTATGATAAAGAGGTTCATGAGTTTTTTGTCGCGCATAGTAAATACAACACCGCCATCCGCACCGCGATGCCGTTTTCGACTTGATCGAGGATCAGCGAGCGCGCGCCGTCGGCGACATCGGGCGCAATCTCGACGCCGCGATTGACCGGTCCGGGATGCATGATCACGACGTCCGGCTTCGCGCCCGCCAAGCGCCGCGCACTCACGCCATAGTGGCGCGCATATTCGCGCAGGCTCGGCAACGCGAAGCCGTGCAAGCGTTCTTGTTGAATGCGCAGACACATCACGACGTCCGCGGCGCGAATCGCCGCTTCGACGGAGGCCGCGACGGTCACGCCCCATTGCGCTAACGGCGGCGGCAACAACGTCCGCGGCCCGGCCGCAATGACTTTTGCGCCCATCTTGCGCAACAGAATGATGTCGGAACGCGCCACGCGCGAATGCTCCACGTCGCCGAGGATCGCGACCGTGAGGCCGCGAATCCGGCCCTTCGCTTCTTGAATCGTCAATGCGTCGAGCAACGCTTGCGTGGGGTGTTCGTGCATTCCGTCGCCGGCGTTAATGATGTGACACTGCGGCAACAACGCGGCCACGCGCTGCGGCACGCCGCTCCCGCGATGACGGATGATCAAGGCATCCGGCTGCATGGCGTGCAACGTGCGCACGGTGTCAACGATCGACTCGCCTTTAGTCAGCGCGGACGCGCTGGGCGAAAAATTGACCGTGTCCGCGGAAAGCCGTTTCGCCGCGATATCGAACGAGCTGCTGGTACGCGTGCTGGTTTCGAAGAAGCAGTTAATGATCGTCTTGCCGCGCAACGTCGGGACTTTTTTGATCTCGCGGAACGAAATTTCTTTCAGCGCGCGCGCAGTGTCGAGGATGGTTTCAATGTCGCGACGGGAGAGATCGGCAATACGTAAAAGATGCTGGTGACGAAACGGGACCGGCGGCAGCGGAGTTTCCGGGGTTGAGGCCTTCATCGTCACCCAACTCAGTTCGGTTACTGTTGCGTCTTGATCAGGACTTGATTCGACCCATCCGTGTCTTTCAGTAATACCTTCACGTTTTCCTGCCGCGTCGTCTTGACCATCCGGCCCACGTAATCGGCCTGGACCGGCAATTCGCGATAGCCGCGATCGATCAAGACCGCGAGCTGTACAAAGCGCGGACGGCCGAAATCGGTCAGCGCATCCAGCGCGGCGCGCACGGTGCGACCGGTGTAGAGCACGTCGTCGACGAGGATGACGCCTTTGCCCGCGATCGGAAACGGCAGTTCGGTCCGTTTCACGACCGGCTGGTGATCGACTTCCGAGAGATCGTCGCGATACAGATTGATGTCGAGCATCCCGACCGGGATGGGGTTGCCGGAGAGTTGCGAGTATTTACGCGCCATCCATTCCGCGAGCGGCACCCCGCGCGTGCGGATGCCGACCAGCACGACGTCGCGCTCATTGCCGACGCGGTCGATGACTTGGCGAATCATCGCTTCGATGGCCTGGTCCATATCGGCTTCGGACATATAATGACGCGCTTCGGGTGTCCCCATGCTGACCTCCTGTGCCATGAATTCCCCTTCCCACGCCCCGCTCACTCCACCGACATCGGACATTTGCCACACGGCCTGATACGGCAAGACCTCGCTCACTAGTTCCATTGCCATACGCCCCCCCTGGACGCGCACTCGTAGACGCTTTGACGATCTACTGTCAACTCCTTCCCCGTTTTTTTTTGACTGTGCGAAAGATCGCTCTTATAATTCGCCGCGCTTGCAGCGGTTGCTCAAGTATGATCTTTAACTTCGCGAGGGGAACGCGCAATCATGGTCACCACGGCTCGCACACGCCGACCGCCACGGAAAGAACTCTGGGCCATCTTGGCGTTGGCGGCAGGCGTTTTTTTTAGTCTCTGCCTCATTTCCTACGATCCGGCCGATCCGGCCCTCAACGTGGCCTCGAATGTTAGCGGCGTCACGAATCTGGGCGGACTCGTCGGCGCGTATCTGGCCGACATTCTCTTCTCCGTGTTCGGCATCAGCGCCTACGTGCTGGCGGGCATCTTCTTCCTGATCAGCACGCTGCTCTTCTTGGGCCGCGACGTGAGTCTGCATCCGCGACAGTCGTTGGCATATGTGGTCATGATCGTCGCGGCAGCAGCGGTGCTGCATTTGCGATTCGAGATGGTTTCGATCCACGGGCAACCAATCGAGGCGGGCGGATTCGTCGGCGGGCTGCTCGGCGGCATGACGGCGCGCTATCTGAATTTGGCCGGGGCCTATGTCGTCGCTGGAACGCTCTTTTTTATCGCCTTCATTTACGCGACGCATGTCTCGCTCTTTTTCCTGTTGCGCTGGAGTTGGCAACTCCTGCGGTTCGGCGCCCATCGGTTGGGACGCGGCCTCGTGATCGCGGCGGCCCGCAGTCAACGCGGCGTTCCGAAACTGGCCCGTGCGTTGGCGGCACGCTACACCGCATGGCAAGAGCGCCGCGCCGTACGCGCCGCAGCCGCGCCAATGGCAACGCGACGCACGACGACAGCGAACGTTCGGATCAGTCGCGCTCCAGACGCCGACGGCGGCTTGTCGGCGACTGATCACGAACCCCCAGCCATGAGTCCCGAGCCACCAGTCCCCAGCCACCAGTCCCCAGCCACCGCATCCGGTCCGAAAATTTTCGAACGCCGCGATCTGCATGAAAAAGAAAAGGCCATTAAGGAAGCCCAGCTCGAACTGGCGCGAATCAGCGAAAACTACGTCTTTCCGTCACTCGCATTGCTCGATTCCCCGAATCAACAACGCGTCGCGATCGACGAAGCCAGTCTGCGCCACAACGCGAAGCTGCTCGAAGGGAAATTAGAAGAGTATGGCATTCAAGGCCGCGTCTCTGAGATCCATCCCGGTCCAGTCGTGACCATGTATGAATTTGAACCCGCGGCCGGCGTGAAAGTGAACAAGATCGTCGGCGTCGAAGACGATCTCTCCGTATCGCTCGGCGGACGCTCGGTCCGGATCGTCGCGCATATCCCGGGCAAAGCAGCGGTCGGCATCGAAGTCCCGAACGCGGAGCGCGAGACGGTCTGGTTGAAAGAAATCATCGGCGATCAGAAATTCCGTCGCGCCACGACGAAGTTGCCGTTGGCGATGGGCAAAAACATCGAGGGCCATCCGGTCCTCGCAGACTTGACCAAGATGCCGCACTTGCTGGTCGCCGGCGCGACCGGTTCCGGCAAGAGTGTCGCCATCAATGCGATGATCTGCAGCATCCTCTATAAAGCCACGCCGGCGGAGGTGCGGATGATCTTAGTCGATCCGAAAATGTTGGAGCTCTCCATTTACGAAGGGATCCCGCATTTGTTGCTGCCGGTGGTGACGAAACCGAAACAGGCCACGCTGGCCTTGAATTGGGGCGTGCGCGAGATGGAGCGGCGCTATCAACTCCTCTCCGCCGCGGGCGTGCGCAACATTTCAACCTACAACGAGCAGATCGAACGGGGCGAACTCGAGTGTGTCTCTCCGGAAGAAGCGGCGGATCGAAAACTGATCGATCCCGAAGCGGCGGTGCATACCGGGACGTTGCCGTATATCGTCATCATCATCGACGAAATGGCCGACCTGATGATGGTCTCGGGGCGCGAGATCGAAGAATCAGTCACGCGATTGGCGCAAATGGCGCGCGCGGCCGGGATCCACTTGATCGTGGCCACACAACGCCCGTCGGTCGACGTGATCACCGGAATCATCAAGGCGAACTTCCCATCGCGCGTCGCGTTCAAAGTGAGCTCTAAACACGACGGGCGGACCATCATCGATGCCGGCGGCGCGGAACAACTCCTCGGGATGGGTGACATGCTCTTCATGGGACCGAATAGCTCGGCGCTGGTCCGAATCCATGGCGCGTTCATTACCGAGACCGAGACGCAGCGGATCGTGGCGCATGTGAAGCAACAGGGCCAAGCACGCTACGACGAATCGATCCTGAAACCGCCGACGGCCGTCACGGAAGAGATCGAAGGCGAGAACGATGAACTGTACGACCAAGCGGTGCGGCTCGTCACCGAAACGGGTCAGGCCTCGATCTCGATGGTGCAGCGGCGCCTGCGGATCGGGTATAACCGCGCGGCGCGATTGATCGAACGCATGGAAATGGAAGGCGTCGTCGGCCCATCGATGGGGAGCAAGCCCAGGGAAATTTTAGTACAGGCGCATTGAGGAAGAATGCAAAAATCAAAATGCAAAAATCAAAATGCAAAATGGGGGATCATCGGGGTCCTTTGCTGTGCCCTGCTGACATCTGGGTCAAGTGCTGGCGCCGCGTCGCTTGATGAGCAAGTCGACACGGTCCAGCGGACGTATCAGTCGCTCGGAGATTTGCAGGCTGCGTTCACGCAGGCCACATATGTCAAGGCGTTGGGCAAGAACGTCAATAACAGCGGACTCCTCTCGCTGAAAAAACCGGGGAAATTGCGGATCGATTATCACGGCAATCCGGCGAAGCAGTACATCAGCAACGGCAAGACGCTCTGGATCACGACGCCCGGCGACCCCCAAGTCATGATGCAAAAACTCGGCAAGGCCGGCATCCCGCGCGAGGCGCTCGCGTTCCTCACCGGCTTCGCGCAACTCCGCGAACTCTTCACCGTCACTGCCGGTGACGCCGGCAAACGCGGCGCGATCCATCTGACCCTCACGCCGAAACGAGGCGGCGGTTTCCGCCGCCTCGATGCGGCATTCAACGAACGCGGTCTGCTCACTGCACTCACGGTCCACAACAACGGCGGCGGCACCGCCAGCTACCGTTTTTCCAACATCCGCACCAACGTCGGCATCGACGACGGCCTGTTCCACTTCTCCCCCCCGGCTGGGAGCCAGGTCATCCGGCCGTAGTGGTAAAGTGACACGATCTCTGCTATCGACAACCTCGTATGAAGAAAAATTATCGGCGGCCGCGCTTTGTCATGGCACAAATTACGACTATCGACAAAATGGACCGCAGTTTTGACATCCGCTTTTGGCAACGTTGCGGCGTGCGAGCCATCTTCGCCACTGCTTGGGGGATGATCGATGAAGCCAGAAAATGGAAGAGACAACGTGGCCGTCAACCCCGACTTCAGAGATCTGTTGCAGTGCTTAAACGCCGCGAACATCTTTGTGTTTCCCCGACAACACAGCCAGTCCCAAAACAACCATTCTCGAGGCACAAGGTCCGCTAATGCGCCAGTGCCTGTTTGCAAAATCGCTTTCAGTGTCCATTAGCCCGGGCGGGGCACGAGGGGTGCCTGCGGGCCGTTTGCCTCGCGTATGATAATCTGCTGTACAATTGCAGGGGCGGCCCGTGCTTCAGCCGGGTGGAGGGGCCAGGGGCACCCAGGGGCTCCCGCAGCCGTTTTCTCCTTGCGAAATCTAACGCCGAAAACGGCGAGGGCGAGCGCGCGGCGGCTCGATGCCGCCGCGATAGCGTACCCTGGGGGCCCCTGGCCCCTCCGCCCGGCCCTCGGAATGCGCACTGACCAGTGCAGTGTGAAATGCGTTGTCGACCCCGCACTCCTTCAGCAATTTTGCAAACACACACTCTGCCCTGCACTAAAAAACCATGTCTAAAAAACCATTGCACCGGGTGCGGGCATACGCTATGCGGCGACTGCACTTTGGGGCGATCTTAACGACACAACCTTAATAAAGGAGCGATCTTATGCGTCGAACCGCTACACTCATCGTAACCCTCGGCCTCATCGCCGGACTGGGCGCCTGCAAGAAGGCACCGGAAGCGACCGGCACCACGACACCGGAAACCAAGACCGAAACGACCGCTCCGGCCCAGCCGGAAGCCGGCAAGGCGCCGGAGGCCACGACACCGAGCACTGCCGCCACACCCACCGCCGGCGGATTGACTGCCGAAGCCATTGCCGATTCGCTGAGTAAGGCGGTCTGCGAACGGATGGCGGCCTGTAATCAAAATTCGGGCCTCTCCGCTGCCGACTGCACGTCCGGTATGAGCAAGGACTTGGCGCAGAATCTGCCGGAGAAGGCGAAGGCCGTGGACAAGGGCGGATTGGACGGCTGCGTGGCCGCGATTGCCAAGGCGACCTGCGACGAGCTGAATTCGCCGGAACCGCCGAAGGGCTGCGAATTCATGAACTAGGCCAGGATGGGCAGCACGCGCGGCAGCAGTTGGAACTGCGCGGGGAGTTGGCCGGCGATTTCGCCGTCGAGTGTAATGCGAACGGGGTGCGAACTGTGCAGCGTGAGCGTATGCGCGGTTCGCACCCCGATCTGTTCCTGACGATCCAATTTCCCGGTGTACAATTTCGGCAACAGCTCGAGTAAGCACCAGCGAGAGAGCGCCCCCACGACGACCAAGTCGAAGCGCCCATCGTCCAATTTCGCGCGCGGCGCGACGTGCATCCCACCGCCGCAGTATTGCCCTATCGCCACGATCACCGTGGTGATCGGCTGCCGCGTCTCCGGTTCGTCGTCGATCGCTAACGTAATATCCGGCGCGCCCCATTGCCAAAAGGCCCCGATCGCACCAACACAATAGTTAATCGTCCCCTGGCCCCAACTCGGGAGCTTCTTCGCGCGATCGACCACATCCCCGCCCAGTCCGACATCGGCGACGTTGCAAAAATAGCGGACCAGCGCGTGGCCGTCGTGCGTGTGCAGCGCAACGCGACCGATGTCGTAGTGCCGCAACCGCGCTCGGTTTAAGTACTTTAGTGCAGCAAATGGTTCTTCCGGAAGGCCAAGGCTGCGCCAATAGTCGGTTCCGGAACCGGTCGGAATCGCGGCGAGCGTCACGTCCGGATGCAGGATCTGGCCGTCCTCCGTCATCACGCCGTTCAAAACCTCGTTGACCGTGCCATCCCCGCCCACCGCAATCAGACGGCGATAGCCTTGCGCAATCGCTTGCGTCGCCAGGATCGTCCCCGCGCCACCGGCATTGGTAAATTCGAAGTCGAACGGACCCAACGTGCGGTGCAGTTGATCGGCCAGCCGTGGCCACAGATGGCGACCGCGACTCCCCCCGGAACGGGGATTGACCACGACGAACGTCTTCGGTGCAGGCGCCATGCGCCCCAATGGAGTAACGAAACCCCACGCCGGACTCAAGCGGTTTCCTGTGGTTAATTCTGACGCTCGCAACGGTCATTCTCAATTCATGTCGCCCGCGCTTACGGAGAAACAGCTAGATAGCGCCGACGCCGCAGTGGCACAACCATTGCTTCTTTGAAGACCCAATGTCGCAACGTCCCTTCTTGCTCGAACTGCAACGAATCCTCCCGGAGTTGAAACGCCTCCATGCGGAGGCCGAAACTACGATCTATCTGGACGCCAATTTCGGACACTACCGCGTCCGCATCGGACCGGTCGGTCCGACGGAACCGAACGGGGACACCACGGCCACACCGCAGCGCCGCCCGATCGAGATCGATGCCACGCTGGATCATTTGTATGTCGAAGGTGTTGAAGTGAGCCCGCTCCCCACCCGCCACGCCATCGACCAACACTTGAAGACGACGGTCATCCTCCATGGCGTCCAGATCCATATCCACGATCCCGATGGCGCCGGCTACACGATCAGTCTCACGCCCCCGCACGCGCCTGAATTGCGTGTGACCCATACGATCAATCTCGCCGGCGACGACGGCACGCGCCGCCTCAACAATTTGCAGCAAACGGGCGACTTGGCCCGCAAGGCCTACGGAATTGTGCAACGGGATCTGCTGCAAACCCTCAAGCGTGAAACCGCTCAGCGGCGGAATAGTTCGGTGTCATAGGATCGCGCGGGCGCACGCTACAGCCACTTCACTCAACCGGATTGACAGAGCCCGTGGGGCCAAGGTGCGTGGGGTACAATGTACTTTGCGTGTTTCAGACACCCAGTCTGCAGCTGTCTGTTTTCAACCAACTGTTATTCAATGGTAAAAACTCACTCTTACTGAAGAATAGCGTTCGATATGCGTTTCGCAGGCTGCCTTTCCGCAGGTAACAAACGACCCCTCGCCGCAACGCGATTCAACTGAACACATCACAATTGCTCATGAATTTTCCACGCGCGCCTTGGCACTTGCCTTGCGTCTATACGACATCAAACAGCATACCCGCAATCAGCTGACACCTCTCAAGGGGGCGCTTATGAGTCGTCAACGCATCGGAATCTTGGGATCGCTCGCCGTGGCCGTCGGCTATCTGTACGCGGTCGGGTGCGGCGCGCTGACGGCCAATGTAACCGGGAGTAGCACCGGCAGCGATGGCACGAGCAGCGGCAGCGGCACGACGGTGACCGTCAGTGGGACGATCACCACGCCCGGCGCCAGTGCGTCGGCCTCGCGCTCCAAGGGTCTCGGCCGGAAGGCGATCGAGGACGTCGCGGCGGCCGGCTTGGCGGGGACGTTGTACGACGCCGTCACCGGCGACGCCGTCGGGACCTTCACGACCGATAGCGCCGGTGCCTACACCGTGGACTGTGAGCTGGAAGAGCACCCCGAGTCCGATAGCAACGCCTCCGCCGACGACGCGATCGTCACCGCCCAACTCGCGTTGGAAGCCGAAAACGCAGACGGATCCATTCACATCGAGACGTTTGTGGAAGTCACCGTCGACCCGGAAAACCCCGACGCACCGATCACGGTGAATGCCGACTCCGACACCACGATCGCCGCGCAGGCCTTGCGCAGCCAGTTCGGCATCGTGGCGTGGGGCCAGGGCAACGCCGCGGCCTTCGTGCAAGGCGACCCGTTCTGTTTCTTCCAACTCCAACACGCAGTCTTCGCCTCCGCCGATACCGACAGCGACGGGATGGCGGATGACCTGGGCTCTCTCAAAGCGCTCCTCGAAGGCGCGATGGCCGGTGGCGACGTCCACCCGGCAGACCTCGGGTACGAGAACTGGGGCGCGGTCATGCAAGCCACGCTCGGCGGCGAGCTGCCGACGACCGACGCGGATGGCGACGGCGTCGCGGATGCCCTCGACGCGCTGGCCACGGCGGCGGCCGGCGCCACGGGCGACAGTGCGGACGCATTGCTCAACAACTACAGTGACGGCCTGAGCGCGATGGCGATCCTCGGCACCGCGTTCGGCGACAACATGGCCGGCGCCATGCCGGCCGCCGCGAATCTGGCCAAGGGGCGGCACAAGACCGCCGCCACCGGCGGCGCCAGTGCGTGTGACACGCTCACCGGGAGCGACGCCGGCGACTCCAGCTACCTCAACGTGCTGGTCGGGTCAGTGATGGAATGCGAAGTCGAGGAAGGGGGCTGTGACGAGGCCTATGCCGACCCCGAAGGCCTCGGCGTGTTGATCGCCACCCTGGATGAATTTCTGGCCGCCGACAATTTGGCACAGGCCGGTCTCCCGTTTGTGTTGAACAGCATGCTCGTGACTGACGGCGCCGACGGCTTCGACGAATACCTCAGCGCCGATGGGACAACGCTCGACTCGACCCGAATCGACGGCCTTGTCGCCATCTGTAACACGTACGACCCGGCACTGAACGAGGGCCAGCTGGAAGATTGGTCGTACGCGATGATCCAGACCGTGGAGACCCAAGGCTGGGACACGATGTTCCAAGCGGACGGCACGGTCGATACCGGCAAGATGGAATTTTTTGGTGGATACTACGATGCGCTGCTCGGCAGTGGGGACGCAAACACGCTCGACTTCTCGGGCATCGACTACGACGGCACGGCCGAGCTTCTGCAGCAGGACTTCACCGAGCTTGGCGCCGGTGGCACAATCTTCGGCGAC